>CBDATL010000001.1:0-31540 GCA_965200025.1 Bdellovibrionales bacterium | reverse complement strand
CTTTTTTCTTTAATGTCTAAAGTTTATCCACCTTAAAATAAATTAAACCTTTAGGACCTTCGTCCCGATAAAAGATTAAGACTTTTAAAATAAAGGGAGGTAAAGCATGTTTCAAAAGGTTTCTTTTTTTCAAAAGTGTTTCAATATGAGACACAAACAGGACTTTTGAATTAAAAAATTGACTCATCTTGCCGATCAGTCAAACTGAATGAGAGACTTTAAAGCATGACAGAAAAGCCACAAACCACAGTAAGTATCAGCCGGGCAGACAAAAAGTTTTTGGCCGCTGCCCTGTTTTTACAGACCAGCATCTTGTGTCTGGCAATCTCAATCAGCGGGACTTGGCATAATAGCAGCTTGGATCATTCCATAAAACACCACTTAAAGATTAAGTCGACTTTAAATAAACTTGAGGGGGATGTTGAGCTGCACAAACAAAAAGAGAGGTACAAAGCTCAAGGTATTTCAACAGAGGATATTAAATAACAATAAAAACAATTTAAACAGGAGGTTTAAATGAATTGTATAAAATCAAACAAGGGATTTTCTTTGGTGGAGATTCTGGTGGCTGTTTCCATTATTGGGATTATTTCAGCCATTGCAATCCCCGCTTTTCAGGACTACAGAGAGCAAGCTTCAAAAGTGGCTGGTGACACTTCCATTGGTAATGTTGGAAGAGCTTATCAAAACTGTATGGTCTTAAAACAATTTGGCAGTTGTGACTCTTTGTCGGACCTTGGGATAACTTGTCCAGATTGTACAAGTGATAATGACGGGACTGATCAGTTTTGTGCACAGATTAAGAAACAAATTGGTGGTGAAGAGTTTAGGGCTTGTGTTGGATATAAAGGAAATGATTTTGTAAAGAGGTCTTATGGTGGTTCCCTTTTAAAGGATGTAAAAATATGTAAAAACAGAGTGACTGGCTGTACAGGTGCAAACGCTGCCACTGATAATGTTGATCATCCACAGCCTGGAGCAAAAGAATGTGAACAACCCTCTGATTGTTCACAAGGAAGTTATAGCTGTACCTCATCAGGGTCTGCCAATGTGGTAGCAGCTTGTGAACCTGTTGGTACGGGGGCAAATATAGGGAGCTGTGATGGTTCCGGAGTTTGTCGGTAACAATTTTAACAAATACCTATAGGGCGGTTCTCTCTGTCTGTCCTGTAGTGTGAGGGGCGGGTTTTGTTTATTTCCCCGCCTCTCTTTTTTTAAGGAAGGAGCAAAACAATGGGAATGAGAATGCTAAAGACGACTGAAAAAAAACAAAAAGTAAAAGCTAAAGTCGGACAAGATATTGATTCACTGATTTTGGGTTTTATCAAAGAGTAAAAGACAGTCAGAAATAAGAAAAGAATTGCTGCATTAAAAGACAAGGTGTCCATGTTAAAAGACTTGAAAAAGCTCTCTTCAGGGTGATTTTTTAACAGCCGACCGCTTTTGGAGCCTTCCCGGGGGGGTCTTGACTCGCCGGGTCTTCCATGGTCATGTACAAAACCCTTCAAAACTGTATGCTATAATCCAGGAGTAAGAATCTGATTTTATTTCTCTCAAGTCCCCATGATTTTGTGACGATTAAGAGCTTATGAGAATTTTTTAAAAGAAGGAAGCTTGTTATGAAAAAATATCATTCTATAAGCGGCGTAGTTTGTGGTTTGGAAACGGAGTTTAAAAATCTTAAGGATTTAATAAGTGGAAACGAAGAGTGCGAAAAAAAAATCGTGGAAGTGGATAAACATATTGATATTTTACGAAAAAACTTTTACGGGTCACCTGATGGTTTTAGAGAGGCTTATAATAAGTTTGTAAATGATTTTGTAAAATGGGGGATGACAGGAATTGTGCTTGCCCCCAAAGGGGAAAATAAAGCGGCAGATGCAATGAATGAGTCTTTTAGCAATATGTTGGTAGAGGGTGAAAAAGACGGATTAGCTAACCCCTCCCACTGGGTAAAACCTAATCCAAAAATTTAAATTATTATCACGGATTTTTCTTTACATTATGAGTCACAGAGTACAAAAAACCTTTAAAAAAGTTTATTATATAAAGAAGAAATATAAACCTTAATTATCTTTAAAAGGAGGGGAAAAATGGATGTAAGTAATAGAAAGGATTTTTTGGATGCATTTCAAGCTATAGGGAATAACTTCAGGATTATTGCTGAAGTTGTATCACAAAAGCCGGTTAAAACCTTTGATCGTGATATAGCATCAGAAGAGAAAAAAGAAACAGAAGATTCCTTTGAGAAGGGGGTTTTGGAATGTTTATCCTATATGGCTCACAGTTTGGCAAAAATCACTGAAGTTGTAAAAGAAAATCAAGATAAGATACAAAGAGTGATTTAGATAGTGAATAACCGGGAAAGGAAAGCGAAGATAGAGGAAGGTATAGATAGAGAGTTGGTTTCATACATGGGCAGTCTAAAAGATGCCAAAACTCCAGAAACAGTAAAATTTTGTAGGACCAAAATTGCCACTCTAAAGGAAATAAAAGAAGTGCTTTTCACGGGGTATGGATGTATATGTTGCAGAACAATTTTTCCTTTTTTGAAAGAGCTATTTCCTGATTTTTTAAAAAAATATTTAGGCAGATTTTGGTAAGCGTGTTAAAAAAAAACAGGTCTTTACTTCCCCCGGGTTTCTGTCTCATAATGAGTGAATGAGAAAAAAGACTTGCCGGTACTGTAAGAAAAAGTTTGTACCTTCTGGTCGTGGGGGTAAGCCCCGGGTGACTTGTGGCCGGCCAAAGTGTTTGAAAGCCCGCCGGGCAGAGCTTCACTTAATTTATATGAGAAAGCCCGGGCCAAGAGCAAAAATCTTGCTTTTCAATTAGAATATAAACAAAGACCTGGCATAGCCAAAAAGCTAAAGAAGTATTTTAAAGAGAGGGCAGAGAGAAAAAAGAAGGAAGCTGGTATAAAGCCCTTAAGGCCCCGGCTCTGTCCGTTTTGCTCAAAAAAGTACAGACCACGAAGTAAGAGGGAAACAGCCACCTGTGGCCGGGTATGGTGTCAAAAGAAGTTAAGAAGGCAGCTTAACCAGAGGTATAGGTTAAACCAGGGGTAAGGCCATGAGTGAAGATTTTAAAAAAGCTTACAATGATTTTTGGCAGCTTTTAAGGACTGGGAGTATTCCACAGGTGAGGATCCAGAAGACAAGTGGAAAGCAATGAAGACCGCTTTTGACAAAATGATTAAAGAAGGCAAAGCGGCAGGGATGTCTCAATCTCAATGGGTGGAAAGAAATAAAAATCCTCTTTGAACCGCCCCCTCCCCGGTGGCCACCAGGCAGCCTCTTTTTTTCTTAAAGGTCCCGGGTCCTCTGTCCGATATAGCAATCAGTAACAAGCTCCTCCCTTCCCGGGTGGTGCCATTCTCTGGAGGATTAAAAAATGAAAAGTAAGTGTGGAAAATCAGGTGTTTATAAAAAAGCAGCTTGTGGGGCAGGTGTTGGTGCTGGCTTGGGCTTAGTAAAAGGTGGTGCCATAGGTATAGCAGCTTTTGGTGGAGCTGTGGGTTTGCCTCTTTGGGTGGCTGGGGCAGTGGTGGGAACCGCTGTGGCAGTGGGAGTGAGTGCTGTTAAAGATGCCCTGAAAGATGATCCTGAAGACTTGGAAGATAATCCTGAAAGTAAAAACTAAAAGGAAGGGAGGACCAACATGGAATTGGATATGAAAAAAGCTTTGGACAGAAGGAATCAGTTAAAAGAAGAGCTTTATGCAATGCTGTTTAAGAATCAGAGTAAAAGCAAAGTGGAGGAAAAATTTGAAGAGTTTAAAGCTTCTCACAAACACCTCTTGGATGTATGCAAAAACAGAGACACAAAAGAAGTAATAGAGGAATTAAAAAATGCTGCTTAATACATTGATCGGTTGTATGTCTAATGATATTTATAAAGAAGTGAAAAAACATGTCACACAATATCTAAAAAAACATGATGTAAAAAAGAAAGTAAAAAAAAAGTTAGATTGGCTTACTTTTTTATTCAGTGTTGCCTTGAGTACCAGTCTAAACTTTGGGTCTTTGTATTATTTCTTTCCAAAGAAACCTCCTGAAAACAAAAAGTCTGAAAAAAGAGACCTTGCAAGTGAATTGTCTGAAGTGAAACTTTACATCAGAAAATAAAGCCTCACCTTTCCCCCAAAACTGGACCATAGAGCTTTGCAATCAGCCAGGGGGCTTTACATTCCCCGTGGGATTGTCTCATTATTGAGGGTATGAGAGCCAAGACCAAAAAGTGCCGTTATTGCAAAAAGAGCTTTAAGAACACCAAGACCTCCAGGCCCCGGGTAACCTGTGGCCGGGCAGAGTGCCTGAAAGCCCGGAAAGCAGAGCTGCATCTCAATTACCAAAGAAGACCTGAGAGAAAGAAGATTCAAGCTGAATATCAAAAGGAATACATCCGCCGGCCAGAGGTGGCCAGGAAGTTAAAGAAATACTTTAAGGAGCTTGCTGCCCAAAAAAAAGCAGATGCGGGAATTAAGCCTCTAAGGCCCCGTATTTGCCCCTTTTGCTCCAAGAAGTACAGACCACGGACCAAGCGGGAAGTGGTCACCTGTGGTGGTGTGTGGTGCAAAAAACGGCTTAAGAGGATGCATAACCAAAGGTATCACCTGCAAAGGGCTTAAACCTGCCTTTCCACCTGGTTTTGAAGGTCTATGAGAACATCTTTTCTGCTTTTCTTTTCTTTCAGCACTTTGGCCATGGGGGAAGCCCCGCCGGGGGCCGATTGTGAGAGATTGCTGATACAGAAGCATCAGAGGGCTGCCAGGATGTTTTACTTAAACCAGGAATTGACCTCTGCCCCGCCAGAGAAGGCTCCTGAAGTGCAGGGGAGGCTGGACCAGGCACTGGAGGATTTTAACCAGGCTGATGCAGCTCTCAGCCAGCTTTGCTCTGAAACCCCCGCTGCCCCACCACCAGGGACTGATTGAAGCCGCCAGGGGACGGGGCTGGCCACCAGGTAAGTCCGGGCTTACCCCGGGGAAGGTATCCCCGGCCAGGTGTGCCTCAATGGTCCAGGTTTTAAGTTTTTTTAAGCAATCTTTTTCTTTTCCCGAAAAGAAAACCAGAGCCAGAACACTGGCCACCTTTTTAATCTCTTTTTTTCCATTGAAAAGATAATCCCATGAAGTTTTTAACACAAAACCCCCCCCCGTTTTTTTCTTAACTCCCTTCTAAGAGTTATTGTTTTAACCTGTTTTTTGTTTCAGGTGAGCTGTGCCACTACGGGAGCTTTGTCAAAAACAGGTTATGCCGTTATTCGGTTGTCTGGAAGAGGCTGGCGGCCTGGGCTATGACAGAGGCAGCACAGATTACGGGGAAGCTTGCTCAACAAACATCCTGGGTTTTGTCTCTTTTGGGGATAGCAGCATCCAGGCTGCAAAGAAAGAAAATAACATCCATAAGGTAACCCATTTTGATACCTCATATACAGGGATTGCTGGCTTTTTTGGCCGGGTCTGCACTAAAGCTTACGGGAATAAAAAGAATGATTAAAAAATGCTTCAGATTTTTTGTCTTACTGGCAGCTCTTGCTTTGGTCTTTGGCTGCACAGGTGCAGTTTATAATCTTTTAAAGAAGGATTTTGGCGGGGAATTGAGTTTATTGAAGTCCAGTGTGGGGGGAAGATTTGCAGAGTGTGAGAAGGCTCTTACAGCTCAACACTTGTGTGCAGAACACTTTTTTAAACAAAAAGGTTGTGACTATATTGATGATTTTTTTACCCTGAGAAAAGAGGTTTTTTCTAATATACAATCTTATCAAAATGAAGCTCTTCTGTATCAAAGGCCCCCTTCAGCTCCCGACTTTGACACTACAGAAAACAAAAACCTTCTTAAGATAATGAATGAAAGAGACAGGTTTTGTAATAAAGAAATAATCCAAAGAAGTCAGGTTTGTAATGATGCCAACGGGAATGTGCAAATGGAGCTGTCTTCAGCAATAAAAACCACTCTGGCCAAGCTTGAAAGACAGATAACTGAAAATCTTGAAAATCATTGTGAATGAAAAACTTACAGGCAATGAAAGAAACAGTGATTTTACTTACATCAATGCTCTTGCTTTTGGGATGCAGAGGTAAAAATCCCCCCACTGGAAACAAGCCTCCTGAGAGGGCAAACTATGAAAGCCAGAAAGATTATGAAAAAGCCTTGAAGACTTACAAAAAAAACAGAAAACGCAAAATGAGAAGATAAGGTTTCATTAAGAGGGGACAGAAAGCAATGATTAAAAAGATGTGTGAGAGTTTTACTTTACCTGGCTTCCCTTACCCTGGCCCTAAGCTGCACAGAAGCGATTTACAATCTCATTAAGAAAGACTTTGGCAATGAGTTAAGCATCTTTCAATCCAGCACAGGGGACAGGTTTAAAGAGTGTGAGAAAGCCCTTGCTGATTCAGCACTCTGCTTTGAATACTTTTTCAAAGAGGTCAAAGACTGTGACGATTTTGAGATTTTTATGGAATTAAAACCCCAAGCCAGGCAAGTCACCACTAACTCCCGAAGCAACACCGGCCAAAGACCTCAAAGGTTTGACTATGACAATTATGAAGCTTACGAAAGGGCCCTTGATAAATGGGAAAGACGGGACAGAGACAATGACGATGATGACGATCGGGACTCATCCAAAAGAAAGAAGTTTGTAAAGCTTGAGAACGAAGGTGCAGAGTATTGCAGCAAAGAACACGACCAGGTGAGCTTTATTTGCGAAGGGGCAGGAGGCGGGAGTGCAATCCAGGCAGACCTGTCTTCAGCAATCAGGACCATTCAATTCAAATCCATGAATCAAGCTTATGAAAACCTGCACGATCATTGTGACCTGGACTGGAAGCCTTACAGGAATTGATTGCTTTAAAGAAGCTTGGCCGGCCACACCAGCCAGGCAGGTTTGTTCCCAAAAGTGTCTCACTCTGAAACATCCCACAAGCCCCCTGGTGGCCAGAGCCTTACTTCCCATTATCTTCATGTGGCCATTCAATCTTTTGTAAATACGGAAAACCTGCATGGCAGACCATTTCCCTCCCTGCCTGGTGAATACTGCTCCCGTCTCATTAAAATTCTGAGCTATCTTCTCAAAGCTCATTCCCTGGTGCTTTAATGACTTTAATAATGGTGCCACCTTCAAATCGTGCAGCTCCCGCTTGCTTAATGGCTTTTCCTTCTTTTTTAAAGGTTTTGGTTTTACATCCTGCTTCTGTTTCAAAAGGTCTCTCTGTCTTTTTCTTTTCTTTCTCTCTTTGGTGGCCATAATCTTCTTACGGGCAGCAAGGTTATTCCAGCCAAGCTTAACACCAGCTTTCTTTTTCTCTGCCAAAGCTTCCCCTTGTCCTTTGAGAGATTTGCTCTCTTTCCCACCTGGCCATAACCCCCATGAAACCGATTGTTTCCCTGGTGGCTTGAGGCATGTCTGCACAAATAAACCTGATATTGCTGTTTTGAATCCAGCCGATAAACTCCAGGTCTCTGGATAATCGGTCCAGCTTGGCCACAATCAAGGTCGCATCGTGCTTTTTGCAATACTCCAAAGCCTTTTGCAGCTCTGGCCGTTTTTGGCAGACTTCCCACTCATAATCTCTGTGAAGTTTTCCACAGGTGGCCATTTGTCTTTTAAGTAAGTTTTAACCGCTGTTTTCTGTGCAGGCATTTCCTCAGATTGTTTGTTCGTGCTTACCCGGTAGTAAGCAACATATTTTTGTCTCTTCTCTCTCATAGTGATTCCCCCTTGTTTTTGTGTTGGCTGCTTCGTCAGTGCAGAGATGCACCTCTGCATACATCCCCCTTACAGGGGATGTTTCAGCTCTTAGAGTTTTACATCCAAAATATCGTAAGCTTCGTGCATCTTGAGGCTTACACCCACGATCCTGGAAAGCCACGATCAGTCTTCTCACCTGGCGGTGAATGGGAAGGTCATGGAATTTGGTTTCACTGTCCCTCAGCCATTTTCCCTCTGTTTTAGCTGTGTTTGCTTGGTTTTCTTTTACTGTTTTCATTCATTCCCCCTTGGTACAGATTGATAATTGATTTTGTTTATAAAACCACCATAGACAATCCAAAGGCTTTTGTCAAAACAATAACGCCCGATATTTTTAAAAAAACAGACTGTCTATATTTAGAGCCAAAACCCCTCAAATCTTTAGTCTTGATTTTCGGGGAGGCCCAAAACCTTAGTTTTGAATTTTGGAAAACACCAAAACCTGGCCTGGTCTTTAATGCACCGCAAAATTTTTTCTTAACCCCCCAAAAAAAAGATTTTCCACTGATGCACCATGTCTTCGTTTGTTTTTGTAAATCACAATCAAAGATAATTTTAAACAAAGAATAAACCCGGGACTTTTTCAAAATGGAAAACATCACACAGCACACTTCCAACACTCCCACCTCTCTTTTCAAAAGCACAAAAGACTTCCTGAATGTCATTGCCAGGATGGCCTTACAATTCAAAATCCGCATCTTCCCCTGCAAGGCAGACAAAAGCACAATACTAAGGGACTTTAATCACCGGGCCTCCTGTGATGCTCAAACACTCTCAGAATGGAAAGTCATAAAGAGCCTGGCTCTTTGGGGCATGCCCACCAGCCGCTTCTTTGCCTTAAACCTGAAGGGGGACAATCCTGGGAAAATCAAAAAAGAGTGGCTGAATAAAAATCCTTACTCTCAAAAGATACCAGGGGGCGGGAGGTACTGGCTCTTTAAAAACCCTGGAAGCAGGATCGGAAACAAACCATACTTCACCGGGGATTTTGAGATTCAGGGGAATGGTGGGTATGTCTGTCTTTACTCTTTAATCTTCACAGCTCTTAATCCTCCTGAGAAAGTCCCTGAAGCACCACAAGAGCTTTTGTCAATGATAAACTACTCCAAAGTAAAACCCTGGCAAAGAAAGAAAAAAAACAACATTTTATTTCAAAAGATAAAACAGGACCTTGAGAAAAACAGGGGGAGGGGGATTCCTGATATTCTGGAAACCGCTCAGGCTTCGGGCTTACCAAAAAGTTTAACAGAGAACACAGCCAAGTTTGCCATTCAGTCCAGCCTTAATGAGGATCATGATTTTATCCCTGATCCACCAGCCTTTACTCCCACACCTTATAAAGAGGCTTCCCGGCCACCAGCCGATGTCACAACACCAAAGCCAGAGGCCCCTAAAAAAAACCAAGGCATCTCTGAGAAAAGACAAAGAATAAGGAATGAAATACTGGACTGTATAAAGAAAGCCACTCAGGAAACACAAGGGACCTGGACTAAAAAGGAAGCGATTGTAAGTGCCTTAAAGCCTTTAAATTTAAAGACCTGGGAGTGCAGTAATGAGCTGGGTTTCATGGTCAATGACAAAGTGCTGGAGCGGAAGTTTGAGGACAGGAAAGCCGTTTATAGAGCAATCTTCTGAAAGTGTGAAAGTCCTCTGAAAGTCCTTTTTGACAATCTCTGAAAGTGTGAAAGTCCTCTGAAAGTGAGTTTTGAAAATCTTCTGAAAATCTAAAAGTGATTTACATTTTTTTCTCAGTCACCGGCCGGGAAGACAAATCCATGGGGCTTTGGCCACAAACCCCCTAAAGAAATGACAGCGGTCAGGGGACTTAAAAAGACACTTGAGATTTAATCCGCAAAGCTTTTAACGCACCAGACAAAAGTCTTTACTTCCCATGATAAAATTGTTTAATTTTAAAAGTGTCTTACAACAACAAGGAAACAAGAGGTAAGTCCTAAAAAAAATAAAACATTTGTTTTTTTTTACCCTGCCCCCGAAAATTCTTTTAGACACAGGATATTTAAGACAAAAGCCAGTCGTATAAGTATTGAAGTCAATCATAAAAAAAACTTGGGAGGCTTTAATATGCAACTACCTGCTATTTTAGTAAAACCCACTATTCCAGAAGTACAAGAATACACAAAAGAGCAAGAGGAGTGCAAAATTTGCAGTGGGCCTATTGATATTTTTACAACACCAACACAAAAAAAAGACAATGAGTATAAAGAAGAATTGATATGCTCACAGTGCAGTGCCTTCAATGGTGAAGGAAAACATATAATGCAGTAAGTTAAGATCTAGTATGTTAAAAGTTTGTTAAAAATTCAGCTTATCTACATTTTACTTCAAAGACTTAATAAAAGCCAGTTTTTCATATCAAAAAACCTTCAAAAATGAGATATTTTCCGATTTTTTATAACACTAAAGGCTTGGTTTTTTATTCTCTGCATTAAGCCAAGGCCCTCTACCTTAATGTAAGAGGGCCATTTTTACCTTGCAGAAACTCTTTCTGTAAATGTATTATATTTTTGGTTAAAAATATCAGTGGTTTCATGAATACCATACTGGTTCCGCTGCTGTCACTATAATTATGCTCAAAAGGAGCTTTTATGGAAAATAAACAACATGATTCTCAGAAAAAACAAACTCCAACTGCTGTAAAAGATTTATTTAAAAAATTCCTTTTTCCAGCGAACGAGGACAAGACACCAAAGTTAAAAGCAGGTGAATCCTGGCTTTTGGGGAATGACAAAAAACTACAAGTCGTCCGATCCACTGATTCCCCTCTATGTGGGATAGATTGTGGGCAAGCTGGAATTGTAGTGGCAGACTTTGATATATATAAAAAAGATTTTAAAAATTCCAGACCGGCAAATAAATTTTATAAAGATTGCCTAAAAAAATCAACTTTTAAATACAAGACTCCCTCTGGGGGATTGCATATTTGGTTTAAAGGGAAGGTTAAAAGCTTCAATCCTTTTCCTGGTGTGGAAATAAAAGCCAGAGGTGGGTATGTAGTCGCTTGGAAGCATCCCGCCCCTTTAGGCAGGTATGAGGATTTTCAATCACTTTATAATGACTTACCCGAATTTTTTTTTGAGAAGTGGGGGAAAGAAAAAGAAGAGGAAAGAAAATTTGGTCCGGGTAAGAATAACAAAGCTATCCCTCAGAGAGCGGCCAGGGCAGGAGTACAAGGCTCAATCCCCCAAGTTAAAAAAGACATGATTGAAATGATCGAAAAAAACAAGGGCAGAGACTGGGATTTTAAGAAACATGTTTCAGATTATTTCAATGTTTTTGAAAAAAACTATAACCCTGCACCCCCTCCACCTTTGTCTAAAGAGGAAACAGACAAAGAATTAAAATGCACAGAGACAAGAACTCTTACAGTGCAAGATATAAGAATCCCTGAAGCTTTTATCCAGGATTTCCTCCTGCATCATGATTTTAATTTTATTGGTGGTCCGACCAAGCTGGGGAAAAGCAGAGCCATACTGGCATTGCTGGCACAGGAGTTAAAAAAAAGAGGTAAGAAGGGTTTAATTTTATCCACAGAAAACGATGCAAATACCATGCTGGCACCATTCTTAAAAGAATTGGAAGCTTTAAATTTATTCAATATAGTCACAGAGGATGCAGCGAAGTATTTTCCAGAAAATATAAAACATGGTCCAGAGAAAGTAATTGCTTTCTTAAAAAGGCTGGAAAAAATTTTAAAGGCTCATCCGGATTGTGAAGTTTTTCTTTTGGATCCGATGCCACGATTTTATGATTGGAATAATGAAGTCACAGTAACGCTTTTTATTGACGGATTAAGAAAATTGTCAAAAGAGACAAACAAATGCACTGTGGGAATCCGTAATGACGGCAAATCAAAGGATTATTCAGACGAACATAAAGCTAAAGGAAGCTCTGCCCTTGTTGATATTGCCCGTCAATTTATTAGAGCCATACCTTGTCATAGACGATCGGCTTTAGGTAAAAACAAAGGGGTAAAAGGATCAAAAGCTTTTGTACTTTATACAGAAAGGTCAGGGCTTTTTAAAGATGTGGCTTTCCTGTTTAAAATGGAAGTAAAAAAACAAACCCTTAAAGATAAAGCTTTTGATGTAGCTGTTCCAGTGAGAGTAAAAGAGATAACAGAGAATATTGATTCTGTAAAATATCTCTGCACAAAAGAATCTGGGATGAGCGTTAGACAAAAAATTGTGAATTTTATTGAAAGACAAAATCCAAAAAGAGCAACACTTGACGACCTTAGAGACCACCTTGGCGATACTGTGAGTGATCAGGTGATAAGAAATACCCTCTCAAAAGACAGCAAGTTTGATATGGTTACAATAAGTGGGATCACTTATTACATGCCTCAGAAGCCGCCACAAGCTCCTAAGTAACCATTCCCCTTAAGAAACGGTTACAGAGTGATTACAATGTGATTACAATGTGATTACAAAACGATTACTGTAACCGATTTGTAACCATCCTGTAACCGATTTGTAACCATCCTGTAACCTTTATATATAATATTAATATATATATATCAGGGACTTATCTTAAATTCCCCAAGGATCTATGGCAGGCAGGGGGGGGTAGGGTCAAAACTGGCTTTTTGTGGGGTTTTGAAGCTTGAGCTGCATCCCCGGCAAGCTGAGGTGCGGCCCCCGCCCCCCGGGAAGGGGCTTGAGGCGGGGCAAGACGGGCTTTTAGTGCATCGGGAAAAAAGCCCGAAGCACAGAAACAGCCCGATAATCCTTAAAAAACCTGTTTCCATTCCACCGGGAAGGGGATTGTGGAGCCTCCACTCTGGACTTTTGCCCTGGTTTGTTGTATATTGCCTTATGGCCAGAAAATCAGGTTAATCGTCCCCTGTTTGAGGGCTTGTGATAAAACGGAAGGGAAGGGATGCAAACAATAGGAAGTATTTTTCAGGTGTTGGATCAGAGCCTGCCTCTTGATTTTATTGTGCTGGGGTTGCTTATCTACATGCTGTTTAAAATGAATGGCCTGTCTTTCACAATGAATGGCATGTCCAAAGATATGAATGTCTTGTCTAAGGATGTAAGACGGATCGATCAAAAGCTGGATAATCATATAACAGACACAAACAAAAAGATTGAGAAGTTGTCTGATCGGTTTGATAAGATGTCCGATCGCTTTGACAGTCAAAATGATCAGTTTGTGAGCTTGTATAAAATTCTTTTAAAAAAATAACCTCCCTGGAGCTGGTTTGTGAAGGGCCGGCAAGGCTGAGGCGGATGCATGGAGCTTCAGCCCCCTGGGAGGATCATTCTCTCAAAGCTTTTTTTTTTACTTATCCTTCAGATAATCAGGAAGGCCAGTCTTCTCAGGCTTGGGTTCCTTACCAGCCTTCTTTTGCTCCTCCCACAAATCTTTAAAATCCCTGGCTCTGTCCGGGTTCCTTTCCTTAAAGAATTTGTAAAGATTATACCAATCCTCCCGCTCCTGCCAGTCGGCTATAACCCGCTCCTCAATCTCTCTCAGTCGCTGATTAAAGCCCACAGGCTTAGGTATGCCAAAAGCCTCAAAGATGCTGGGAATGGGCTGTTTGTGGCTGATTATTTCCCTCTCACGGGTCTTTTCCAGGTAAAGCTGCTTTTCATCATCCTTCAGCCCCTTGATCCATAACAGGGTCTCAAAATCACTTTCCATTCCCTTCTTAAGCTTCCTAAAGCTAGTCTGAAACAAATCATTAAGCTTCATTCTTTTCTCAAGAGCATTCAGCTTATCAAGAACACCGGGGCTATCAATATCCAGGGAATAAGCTTTTTCCAAGTCGTCTTTCAGTGCATTCAGTGCCTCAGCACTCACCTTCTGGTAGAAAATCATATCCCCAACACTCAGAGGTTTTTTGTGCTGCAAACTTCTCTTTGTCATAAGTGCGGTTTTATTAAGTTTTGATTCCATATTTACAGAATAGAGCAGGTTTTAAGGGGTTTTGCAAGGTATGTTGCCGGGACAATCCGTGACAGTCCGGCAAAGAATAAGGCTTAAATTACCCTGTATTCAGCCTTTTAAGTCCCCTGGTCTTCCTATTAGGCAGGGCTTTGAGAGAGGCTTCAGTACCCTGATTAAGGGCTTCTGGTGGGCAGTTTTATTCTCATTGAAACCTCCCCGGGTGTGGTGGGAGTTTTACCTCCCATGGTTTTATTGTTCCCTGGTAGTGTTCCAGTGTCTTTTTTTTTGGTTTAACCTGGCTGGAAACCCCGGGGCTTGGCCACCAAAAGGGGGGCATGAAGTGGGGGAAAATCAGGCTGGGGATCATACAAAGGGAGTGGGGAGGGAAGCCTTAACCGGGGCTGTTTTGAGGGGTTTTGAAAGTTTTAAAAAAAAATTTTTCAAGACAGCGTTTAAATGGAGTTTTGAATCCATTTTTTTGGAATAGAGCCGCTTTTAGGGGGTTTTGCAAAGATTTGAATCAGTAAAATCCAGTAAAATCCAGTAAAATCCAGAGGAATCCAGAGGAATCCAGCAAAGTCTTTTTTGGGTAAGGGGGGATGTAGGATCAGGTGTTTTTTGAGCTGTCTTTATTCTTTGCAATTAGAGCTTGTTTCTGGACCTCTTTGTGGAAAAGGTGTGTTTGTACTCACTGGCTCTGTTTGAGCTAACCTGGACCTTTTTGATGCAAATTCAGGGGTAGTCCTTTCCGGTGCTTTGAGAGTGTTGTCCTGTGTTTCTGGTGGCTGGCTTCCCGGGCTTTTAAACCCCTGAGCGGAGCTTTCTGTTTCTGGAAGGCAGTCCCTCCCCGGGGGTTTGAGCTTTCTTTGTGGTCTTCCCCCGGGCTCTGAGCTGGATTATGTTCCTCTGTGCAGCCCGTGGAGGTGTGTTGGGGGAGTTTTCAAAAAGTCTTCAAAAAGTCCTTCATGATTTCAAAAAGTCCTCTGAAAGTGGGGTTTGCAATCTTCTGAAAGTGTGAAAGTGGTCTGAAAGTGAGTTTTGGTTTCAGTCTCTTTTCCTGGGAGGTGTGTTGGGCTGGGGGCAGGGAAGTCTCTCTTTTGCTTTCCCCCTGGAGGCCCTTCTCTGGGGGGTAGGAGCTGCCTGGGGGGCTTGCCTGGGGAGTGGTGGTTTGTGTCTGTGTTTCCCCCCGACCGGGGCTTTTCAGGAGCCTGCCTGGCTGTCTGTGGCCGGAGCTTACTTGGTGACCACCGGGTTTCCCTCAAGTCCCCGGGGTTTTAGGGCGATAAGCCTTATGGTTATGTTCATAAGCTTGGCTCTGGAAAACCACCTTACAGGTTTTAATACCTGCCAGGGCCTGCTTTTTTTCTCACCATTCCAGGTTTTGTCTCTTTGGCTGAGAAGCTTGGCCGGGGAATAGCCCCAACATCTTCACCTTCTTTTTTTTAATCCCCGCTTTTCAGACCGATAAACTTCTTATGAAAGATTTATTTCTGAAGGTTTTGCGATTTTTTGGATTGTGTATTAAAAGTTTTTGGTGATAGTCATTATCGTTATTCCCCGTGAAAAATGATTAAAAGTGTTTCAGAGTGAGACACTGCAAGGCAGGGGGCAGGGGATCAGCTTGTTGAAAAATTGCACAAGCCTTGTGTTCTGAATGTAAGCTTTACAGGAAATGAATGATTTTGTTCCCGTCCTCTCAGTCTCTCAAATTCTTTTTTCTTTAATGTCTAAAGTTTATCCACCTTAAAATAAATTAAACCTTTAGGACCTTCGTCCCGATAAAAGATTAAGACTTTTAAAATAAAGGGAGGTAAAGCATGTTTCAAAAGGTTTCTTTTTTTCAAAAGTGTTTCAATATGAGACACAAACAGGACTTTTGAATTAAAAAATTGACTCATCTTGCCGATCAGTCAAACTGAATGAGAGACTTTAAAGCATGACAGAAAAGCCACAAACCACAGTAAGTATCAGCCGGGCAGACAAAAAGTTTTTGGCCGCTGCCCTGTTTTTACAGACCAGCATCTTGTGTCTGGCAATCTCAATCAGCGGGACTTGGCATAATAGCAGCTTGGATCATTCCATAAAACACCACTTAAAGATTAAGTCGACTTTAAATAAACTTGAGGGGGATGTTGAGCTGCACAAACAAAAAGAGAGGTACAAAGCTCAAGGTATTTCAACAGAGGATATTAAATAACAATAAAAACAATTTAAACAGGAGGTTTTAAATGAATTGTATAAAATCAAACAAGGGATTTTCTTTGGTGGAGATTCTGGTGGCTGTTTCCATTATTGGGATTATTTCAGCCATTGCAATCCCCGCTTTTCAGGACTACAGAGAGCAAGCTTCAAAAGTGGCTGGTGACACTTCCATTGGTAATGTTGGAAGAGCTTATCAAAACTGTATGGTCTTAAAACAATTTGGCAGTTGTGACTCTTTGTCGGACCTTGGGATAACTTGTCCAGATTGTACAAGTGATAATGACGGGACTGATCAGTTTTGTGCACAGATTAAGAAACAAATTGGTGGTGAAGAGTTTAGGGCTTGTGTTGGATATAAAGGAAATGATTTTGTAAAGAGGTCTTATGGTGGTTCCCTTTTAAAGGATGTAAAAATATGTAAAAACAGAGTGACTGGCTGTACAGGTGCAAACGCTGCCACTGATAATGTTGATCATCCACAGCCTGGAGCAAAAGAATGTGAACAACCCTCTGATTGTTCACAAGGAAGTTATAGCTGTACCTCATCAGGGTCTGCCAATGTGGTAGCAGCTTGTGAACCTGTTGGTACGGGGGCAAATATAGGGAGCTGTGATGGTTCCGGAGTTTGTCGGTAACAATTTTAACAAATACCTATAGGGCGGTTCTCTCTGTCTGTCCTGTAGTGTGAGGGGCGGGTTTTGTTTATTTCCCCGCCTCTCTTTTTTTAAGGAAGGAGCAAAACAATGGGAATGAGAATGCTAAAGACGACTGAAAAAAAACAAAAAGTAAAAGCTAAAGTCGGACAAGATATTGATTCACTGATTTTGGGTTTTATCAAAGAGTAAAAGACAGTCAGAAATAAGAAAAGAATTGCTGCATTAAAAGACAAGGTGTCCATGTTAAAAGACTTGAAAAAGCTCTCTTCAGGGTGATTTTTTAACAGCCGACCGCTTTTGGAGCCTTCCCGGGGGGGTCTTGACTCGCCGGGTCTTCCATGGTCATGTACAAAACCCTTCAAAACTGTATGCTATAATCCAGGAGTAAGAATCTGATTTTATTTCTCTCAAGTCCCCATGATTTTGTGACGATTAAGAGCTTATGAGAATTTTTTAAAAGAAGGAAGCTTGTTATGAAAAAATATCATTCTATAAGCGGCGTAGTTTGTGGTTTGGAAACGGAGTTTAAAAATCTTAAGGATTTAATAAGTGGAAACGAAGAGTGCGAAAAAAAAATCGTGGAAGTGGATAAACATATTGATATTTTACGAAAAAACTTTTACGGGTCACCTGATGGTTTTAGAGAGGCTTATAATAAGTTTGTAAATGATTTTGTAAAATGGGGGATGACAGGAATTGTGCTTGCCCCCAAAGGGGAAAATAAAGCGGCAGATGCAATGAATGAGTCTTTTAGCAATATGTTGGTAGAGGGTGAAAAAGACGGATTAGCTAACCCCTCCCACTGGGTAAAACCTAATCCAAAAATTTAAATTATTATCACGGATTTTTCTTTACATTATGAGTCACAGAGTACAAAAAACCTTTAAAAAAGTTTATTATATAAAGAAGAAATATAAACCTTAATTATCTTTAAAAGGAGGGGAAAAATGGATGTAAGTAATAGAAAGGATTTTTTGGATGCATTTCAAGCTATAGGGAATAACTTCAGGATTATTGCTGAAGTTGTATCACAAAAGCCGGTTAAAACCTTTGATCGTGATATAGCATCAGAAGAGAAAAAAGAAACAGAAGATTCCTTTGAGAAGGGGGTTTTGGAATGTTTATCCTATATGGCTCACAGTTTGGCAAAAATCACTGAAGTTGTAAAAGAAAATCAAGATAAGATACAAAGAGTGATTTAGATAGTGAATAACCGGGAAAGGAAAGCGAAGATAGAGGAAGGTATAGATAGAGAGTTGGTTTCATACATGGGCAGTCTAAAAGATGCCAAAACTCCAGAAACAGTAAAATTTTGTAGGACCAAAATTGCCACTCTAAAGGAAATAAAAGAAGTGCTTTTCACGGGGTATGGATGTATATGTTGCAGAACAATTTTTCCTTTTTTGAAAGAGCTATTTCCTGATTTTTTAAAAAAATATTTAGGCAGATTTTGGTAAGCGTGTTAAAAAAAAAACAGGTCTTTACTTCCCCCGGGTTTCTGTCTCATAATGAGTGAATGAGAAAAAAGACTTGCCGGTACTGTAAGAAAAAGTTTGTACCTTCTGGTCGTGGGGGTAAGCCCCGGGTGACTTGTGGCCGGCCAAAGTGTTTGAAAGCCCGCCGGGCAGAGCTTCACTTAATTTATATGAGAAAGCCCGGGCCAAGAGCAAAAAATCTTGCTTTTCAATTAGAATATAAACAAAGACCTGGCATAGCCAAAAAGCTAAAGAAGTATTTTAAAGAGAGGGCAGAGAGAAAAAAGAAGGAAGCTGGTATAAAGCCCTTAAGGCCCCGGCTCTGTCCGTTTTGCTCAAAAAAGTACAGACCACGAAGTAAGAGGGAAACAGCCACCTGTGGCCGGGTATGGTGTCAAAAGAAGTTAAGAAGGCAGCTTAACCAGAGGTATAGGTTAAACCAGGGGTAAGGCCATGAGTGAAGATTTTAAAAAAGCTTACAATGATTTTTTGGCAGCTTTTAAGGACTGGGAGTATTCCACAGGTGAGGATCCAGAAGACAAGTGGAAAGCAATGAAGACCGCTTTTGACAAAATGATTAAAGAAGGCAAAGCGGCAGGGATGTCTCAATCTCAATGGGTGGAAAGAAATAAAAATCCTCTTTGAACCGCCCCCTCCCCGGTGGCCACCAGGCAGCCTCTTTTTTTCTTAAAGGTCCCGGGTCCTCTGTCCGATATAGCAATCAGTAACAAGCTCCTCCCTTCCCGGGTGGTGCCATTCTCTGGAGGATTAAAAAATGAAAAGTAAGTGTGGAAAATCAGGTGTTTATAAAAAAGCAGCTTGTGGGGCAGGTGTTGGTGCTGGCTTGGGCTTAGTAAAAGGTGGTGCCATAGGTATAGCAGCTTTTGGTGGAGCTGTGGGTTTGCCTCTTTGGGTGGCTGGGGCAGTGGTGGGAACCGCTGTGGCAGTGGGAGTGAGTGCTGTTAAAGATGCCCTGAAAGATGATCCTGAAGACTTGGAAGATAATCCTGAAAGTAAAAACTAAAAGGAAGGGAGGACCAACATGGAATTGGATATGAAAAAAGCTTTGGACAGAAGGAATCAGTTAAAAGAAGAGCTTTATGCAATGCTGTTTAAGAATCAGAGTAAAAGCAAAGTGGAGGAAAAATTTGAAGAGTTTAAAGCTTCTCACAAACACCTCTTGGATGTATGCAAAAACAGAGACACAAAAGAAGTAATAGAGGAATTAAAAAATGCTGCTTAATACATTGATCGGTTGTATGTCTAATGATATTTATAAAGAAGTGAAAAAACATGTCACACAATATCTAAAAAAACATGATGTAAAAAAGAAAGTAAAAAAAAAGTTAGATTGGCTTACTTTTTTATTCAGTGTTGCCTTGAGTACCAGTCTAAACTTTGGGTCTTTGTATTATTTCTTTCCAAAGAAACCTCCTGAAAACAAAAAGTCTGAAAAAAGAGACCTTGCAAGTGAATTGTCTGAAGTGAAACTTTACATCAGAAAATAAAGCCTCACCTTTCCCCCAAAACTGGACCATAGAGCTTTGCAATCAGCCAGGGGGCTTTACATTCCCCGTGGGATTGTCTCATTATTGAGGGTATGAGAGCCAAGACCAAAAAGTGCCGTTATTGCAAAAAGAGCTTTAAGAACACCAAGACCTCCAGGCCCCGGGTAACCTGTGGCCGGGCAGAGTGCCTGAAAGCCCGGAAAGCAGAGCTGCATCTCAATTACCAAAGAAGACCTGAGAGAAAGAAGATTCAAGCTGAATATCAAAAGGAATACATCCGCCGGCCAGAGGTGGCCAGGAAGTTAAAGAAATACTTTAAGGAGCTTGCTGCCCAAAAAAAAGCAGATGCGGGAATTAAGCCTCTAAGGCCCCGTATTTGCCCCTTTTGCTCCAAGAAGTACAGACCACGGACCAAGCGGGAAGTGGTCACCTGTGGTGGTGTGTGGTGCAAAAAACGGCTTAAGAGGATGCATAACCAAAGGTATCACCTGCAAAGGGCTTAAACCTGCCTTTCCACCTGGTTTTGAAGGTCTATGAGAACATCTTTTCTGCTTTTCTTTTCTTTCAGCACTTTGGCCATGGGGGAAGCCCCGCCGGGGGCCGATTGTGAGAGATTGCTGATACAGAAGCATCAGAGGGCTGCCAGGATGTTTTACTTAAACCAGGAATTGACCTCTGCCCCGCCAGAGAAGGCTCCTGAAGTGCAGGGGAGGCTGGACCAGGCACTGGAGGATTTTAACCAGGCTGATGCAGCTCTCAGCCAGCTTTGCTCTGAAACCCCCGCTGCCCCACCACCAGGGACTGATTGAAGCCGCCAGGGGACGGGGCTGGCCACCAGGTAAGTCCGGGCTTACCCCGGGGAAGGTATCCCCGGCCAGGTGTGCCTCAATGGTCCAGGTTTTAAGTTTTTTTAAGCAATCTTTTTCTTTTCCCGAAAAGAAAACCAGAGCCAGAACACTGGCCACCTTTTTAATCTCTTTTTTTCCATTGAAAAGATAATCCCATGAAGTTTTTAACACAAAACCCCCCCCCCGTTTTTTTTCTTAACTCCCTTCTAAGAGTTATTGTTTTAACCTGTTTTTTGTTTCAGGTGAGCTGTGCCACTACGGGAGCTTTGTCAAAAACAGGTTATGCCGTTATTCGGTTGTCTGAAGAGGCTGGCGGCCTGGGCTATGACAGAGGCAGCACAGATTACGGGGAAGCTTGCTCAACAAACATCCTGGGTTTTGTCTCTTTTGGGGATAGCAGCATCCAGGCTGCAAAGAAAGAAAATAACATCCATAAGGTAACCCATTTTGATACCTCATATACAGGGATTGCTGGCTTTTTTGGCCGGGTCTGCACTAAAGCTTACGGGAATAAAAAGAATGATTAAAAAATGCTTCAGATTTTTTGTCTTACTGGCAGCTCTTGCTTTGGTCTTTGGCTGCACAGGTGCAGTTTATAATCTTTTAAAGAAGGATTTTGGCGGGGAATTGAGTTTATTGAAGTCCAGTGTGGGGGGAAGATTTGCAGAGTGTGAGAAGGCTCTTACAGCTCAACACTTGTGTGCAGAACACTTTTTTAAACAAAAAGGTTGTGACTATATTGATGATTTTTTTACCCTGAGAAAAGAGGTTTTTTCTAATATACAATCTTATCAAAATGAAGCTCTTCTGTATCAAAGGCCCCCTTCAGCTCCCGACTTTGACACTACAGAAAACAAAAACCTTCTTAAGATAATGAATGAAAGAGACAGGTTTTGTAATAAAGAAATAATCCAAAGAAGTCAGGTTTGTAATGATGCCAACGGGAATGTGCAAATGGAGCTGTCTTCAGCAATAAAAACCACTCTGGCCAAGCTTGAAAGACAGATAACTGAAAATCTTGAAAATCATTGTGAATGAAAAACTTACAGGCAATGAAAGAAACAGTGATTTTACTTACATCAATGCTCTTGCTTTTGGGATGCAGAGGTAAAAATCCCCCCACTGGAAACAAGCCTCCTGAGAGGGCAAACTATGAAAGCCAGAAAGATTATGAAAAAGCCTTGAAGACTTACAAAAAAAACAGAAAACGCAAAATGAGAAGATAAGGTTTCATTAAGAGGGGACAGAAAGCAATGATTAAAAGATGTGTGAGAGTTTTACTTTACCTGGCTTCCCTTACCCTGGCCCTAAGCTGCACAGAAGCGATTTACAATCTCATTAAGAAAGACTTTGGCAATGAGTTAAGCATCTTTCAATCCAGCACAGGGGACAGGTTTAAAGAGTGTGAGAAAGCCCTTGCTGATTCAGCACTCTGCTTTGAATACTTTTTCAAAGAGGTCAAAGACTGTGACGATTTTGAGATTTTTATGGAATTAAAACCCCAAGCCAGGCAAGTCACCACTAACTCCCGAAGCAACACCGGCCAAAGACCTCAAAGGTTTGACTATGACAATTATGAAGCTTACGAAAGGGCCCTTGATAAATGGGAAAGACGGGACAGAGACAATGACGATGATGACGATCGGGACTCATCCAAAAGAAAGAAGTTTGTAAAGCTTGAGAACGAAGGTGCAGAGTATTGCAGCAAAGAACACGACCAGGTGAGCTTTATTTGCGAAGGGGCAGGAGGCGGGAGTGCAATCCAGGCAGACCTGTCTTCAGCAATCAGGACCATTCAATTCAAATCCATGAATCAAGCTTATGAAAACCTGCACGATCATTGTGACCTGGACTGGAAGCCTTACAGGAATTGATTGCTTTAAAGAAGCTTGGCCGGCCACACCAGCCAGGCAGGTTTGTTCCCAAAAGTGTCTCACTCTGAAACATCCCACAAGCCCCCTGGTGGCCAGAGCCTTACTTCCCATTATCTTCATGTGGCCATTCAATCTTTTGTAAATACGGAAAACCTGCATGGCAGACCATTTCCCTCCCTGCCTGGTGAATACTGCTCCCGTCTCATTAAAATTCTGAGCTATCTTCTCAAAGCTCATTCCCTGGTGCTTTAATGACTTTAATAATGGTGCCACCTTCAAATCGTGCAGCTCCCGCTTGCTTAATGGCTTTTCCTTCTTTTTTAAAGGTTTTGGTTTTACATCCTGCTTCTGTTTCAAAAGGTCTCTCTGTCTTTTTCTTTTCTTTCTCTCTTTGGTGGCCATAATCTTCTTACGGGCAGCAAGGTTATTCCAGCCAAGCTTAACACCAGCTTTCTTTTTCTCTGCCAAAGCTTCCCCTTGTCCTTTGAGAGATTTGCTCTCTTTCCCACCTGGCCATAACCCCCATGAAACCGATTGTTTCCCTGGTGGCTTGAGGCATGTCTGCACAAATAAACCTGATATTGCTGTTTTGAATCCAGCCGATAAACTCCAGGTCTCTGGATAATCGGTCCAGCTTGGCCACAATCAAGGTCGCATCGTGCTTTTTGCAATACTCCAAAGCCTTTTGCAGCTCTGGCCGGTTTTTGGCAGACTTCCCACTCATAATCTCTGTGAAGTTTTCCACAGGTGGCCATTTGTCTTTTAAGTAAGTTTTAACCGCTGTTTTCTGTGCAGGCATTTCCTCAGATTGTTTGTTCGTGCTTACCCGGTAGTAAGCAACATATTTTTGTCTCTTCTCTCTCATAGTGATTCCCCTTGTTTTTGTGTTGGCTGCTTCGTCAGTGCAGAGATGCCACCTCTGCATACATCCCCCTTACAGGGGATGTTTCAGCTCTTAGAGTTTTACATCCAAAATATCGTAAGCTTCGTGCATCTTGAGGCTTACCCCACGATCCTGGAAAGCCACGATCAGTCTTCTCACCTGGCGGTGAATGGGAAGGTCATGGAATTTGGTTTCACTGTCCCTCAGCCATTTTCCCTCTGTTTTAGCTGTGTTTGCTTGGTTTTCTTTTACTGTTTTCATTCATTCCCCCTTGGTACAGATTGATAATTGATTTTGTTTATAAAACCACCATAGACAATCCAAAGGCTTTTGTCAAAACAATAACGCCCGATATTTTTAAAAAAACAGACTGTCTATATTTAGAGCCAAAACCCCTCAAATCTTTAGTCTTGATTTTCGGGGAGGCCCAAAACCTTAGTTTTGAATTTTGGAAAACACCAAAACCTGGCCTGGTCTTTAATGCACCGCAAAATTTTTTCTTAACCCCCCAAAAAAAAGATTTTCCACTGATGCACCATGTCTTCGTTTGTTTTTGTAAATCACAATCAAAGATAATTTTAAACAAAGAATAAACCCGGGACTTTTTCAAAATGGAAAACATCACACAGCACACTTCCAACACTCCCACCTCTCTTTTCAAAAGCACAAAAGACTTCCTGAATGTCATTGCCAGGATGGCCTTACAATTCAAAATCCGCATCTTCCCCTGCAAGGCAGACAAAAGCACAATACTAAGGGACTTTAATCACCGGGCCTCCTGTGATGCTCAAACACTCTCAGAATGGAAAGTCATAAAGAGCCTGGCTCTTTGGGGCATGCCCACCAGCCGCTTCTTTGCCTTAAACCTGAAGGGGGACAATCCTGGAAAATCAAAAAAGAGTGGCTGAATAAAAATCCTTACTCTCAAAAAGATACCAGGGGGCGGGAGGTACTGGCTCTTTAAAAACCCTGGAAGCAGGATCGGAAACAAACCATACTTCACCGGGATTTTGAGATTCAGGGGAATGGTGGGTATGTCTGTCTTTACTCTTTAATCTTCACAGCTCTTAATCCTCCTGAGAAAGTCCCTGAAGCACCACAAGAGCTTTTGTCAATGATAAACTACTCCAAAGTAAACCCTGGCAAAGAAAGAAAAAAAACAACATTTTATTTCAAAAGATAAAACAGGACCTTGAGAAAAACAGGGGGAGGGGGATTCCTGATATTCTGGAAACCGCTCAGGCTTCGGGCTTACCAAAAAGTTTAACAGAGAACACAGCCAAGTTTGCCATTCAGTCCAGCCTTAATGAGGATCATGATTTTATCCCTGATCCACCAGCCTTTACTCCCACACCTTATAAAGAGGCTTCCCGGCCACCAGCCGATGTCACAACACCAAAGCCAGAGGCCCCTAAAAAAAACCAAGGCATCTCTGAGAAAAGACAAAGAATAAGGAATGAAATACTGGACTGTATAAAGAAAGCCACTCAGGAAACACAAGGGACCTGGACTAAAAAGGAAGCGATTGTAAGTGCCTTAAGCCTTTAAATTTAAAGACCTGGGAGTGCAGTAATGAGCTGGGTTTCATGGTCAATGACAAAGTGCTGGAGCGGAAGTTTGAGGACAGGAAAGCCGTTTATAGAGCAATCTTCTGAAAGTGTGAAAGTCCTCTGAAAGTCCTTTTTGACAATCTCTGAAAGTGTGAAAGTCCTCTGAAAGTGAGTTTTGAAAATCTTCTGAAAATCTAAAAGTGATTTACATTTTTTTCTCAGTCACCGGCCGGGAAGACAAATCCATGGGGCTTTGGCCACAAACCCCCTAAAGAAATGACAGCGGTCAGGGGACTTAAAAAGACACTTGAGATTTAATCCGCAAAGCTTTTAACGCACCAGACAAAAGTCTTTACTTCCCATGATAAAATTGTTTAATTTAAAAGTGTCTTACAACAACAAGGAAACAAGAGGTAAGTCCTAAAAAAAATAAAACATTTGTTTTTTTTTACCCTGCCCCCGAAAATTCTTTTAGACACAGGATATTTAAGACAAAAGCCAGTCGTATAAGTATTGAAGTCAATCATAAAAAAAACTTGGGAGGCTTTAATATGCAACTACCTGCTATTTTAGTAAAACCCACTATTCCAGAAGTACAAGAATACACAAAAGAGCAAGAGGAGTGCAAAATTTGCAGTGGGCCTATTGATATTTTTACAACACCAACACAAAAAAAAGACAATGAGTATAAAGAAGAATTGATATGCTCACAGTGCAGTGCCTTCAATGGTGAAGGAAAACATATAATGCAGTAAGTTAAGATCTAGTATGTTAAAAGTTTGTTAAAAATTCAGCTTATCTACATTTTACTTCAAAGACTTAATAAAAGCCAGTTTTTCATATCAAAAAACCTTCAAAAATGAGATATTTTCCGATTTTTTATAACACTAAAGGCTTGGTTTTTTATTCTCTGCATTAAGCCAAGGCCCTCTACCTTAATGTAAGAGGGCCATTTTTACCTTGCAGAAACTCTTTCTGTAAATGTATTATATTTTTGGTTAAAAATATCAGTGGTTTCATGAATACCATACTGGTTCCGCTGCTGTCACTATAATTATGCTCAAAAGGAGCTTTTATGGAAAATAAACAACATGATTCTCAGAAAAAACAAACTCCAACTGCTGTAAAAGATTTATTTAAAAAATTCCTTTTTCCAGCGAACGAGGACAAGACACCAAAGTTAAAAGCAGGTGAATCCTGGCTTTTGGGGAATGACAAAAAACTACAAGTCGTCCGATCCACTGATTCCCCTCTATGTGGGATAGATTGTGGGCAAGCTGGAATTGTAGTGGCAGACTTTGATATATATAAAAAAGATTTTAAAAATTCCAGACCGGCAAATAAATTTTATAAAGATTGCCTAAAAAATCAACTTTTAAATACAAGACTCCCTCTGGGGGATTGCATATTTGGTTTAAAGGGAAGGTTAAAAGCTTCAATCCTTTTCCTGGTGTGGAAATAAAAGCCAGAGGTGGGTATGTAGTCGCTTGGAAGCATCCCGCCCCTTTAGGCAGGTATGAGGATTTTCAATCACTTTATAATGACTTACCCGAATTTTTTTTTGAGAAGTGGGGGAAAGAAAAAGAAGAGGAAAGAAAATTTGGTCCGGGTAAGAATAACAAAGCTATCCCTCAGAGAGCGGCCAGGGCAGGAGTACAAGGCTCAATCCCCCAAGTTAAAAAAGACATGATTGAAATGATCGAAAAAAACAAGGGCAGAGACTGGGATTTTAAGAAACATGTTTCAGATTATTTCAATGTTTTTGAAAAAAACTATAACCCTGCACCCCCTCCACCTTTGTCTAAAGAGGAAACAGACAAAGAATTAAAATGCACAGAGACAAGAACTCTTACAGTGCAAGATATAAGAATCCCTGAAGCTTTTATCCAGGATTTCCTCCTGCATCATGATTTTAATTTTATTGGTGGTCCGACCAAGCTGGGGAAAGCAGAGCCATACTGGCATTGCTGGCACAGGAGTTAAAAAAAAGAGGTAAGAAGGGTTTAATTTTATCCACAGAAAACGATGCAAATACCATGCTGGCACCATTCTTAAAAGAATTGGAAGCTTTAAATTTATTCAATATAGTCACAGAGGATGCAGCGAAGTATTTTCCAGAAAATATAAAACATGGTCCAGAGAAAGTAATTGCTTTCTTAAAAAGGCTGGAAAAAATTTTAAAGGCTCATCCGGATTGTGAAGTTTTTCTTTTG
This sequence comes from Bdellovibrionales bacterium, assembly GCA_965200025.1. Classification (GTDB taxonomy): domain Bacteria; phylum Bdellovibrionota; class Bdellovibrionia; order Bdellovibrionales; family UBA1609; genus JANQSP01. Next base: position 4,664 of record CBDATL010000001.1, on the reverse strand, counting down.
GATCCGATGCCACGATTTTATGATTGGAATAATGAAGTCACAGTAACGCTTTTTATTGACGGATTAAGAAAATTGTCAAAAGAGACAAACAAATGCACTGTGGGAATCCGTAATGACGGCAAATCAAAGGATTATTCAGACGAACATAAAGCTAAAGGAAGCTCTGCCCTTGTTGATATTGCCCGTCAATTTATTAGAGCCATACCTTGTCATAGACGATCGGCTTTAGGTAAAAACAAAGGGGTAAAAGGATCAAAAGCTTTTGTACTTTATACAGAAAGGTCAGGGCTTTTTAAAGATGTGGCTTTCCCTGTTTAAAATGGAAGTAAAAAAACAAACCTTAAAGATAAGCTTTTGATGTAGCTGTTCCAGTGAGAGTAAAAGAGATAACAGAGAATATTGATTCTGTAAAATATCTCTGCACAAAAGAATCTGGGATGAGCGTTAGACAAAAAATTGTGAATTTTATTGAAAGACAAAATCCAAAAAGAGCAACACTTGACGACCTTAGAGACCACCTTGGCGATACTGTGAGTGATCAGGTGATAAGAAATACCCTCTCAAAAGACAGCAAGTTTGATATGGTTACAATAAGTGGGATCACTTATTACATGCCTCAGAAGCCGCCACAAGCTCCTAAGTAACCATTCCCCTTAAGAAACGGTTACAGAGTGATTACAATGTGATTACAATGTGATTACAAAACGATTACTGTAACCGATTTGTAACCATCCTGTAACCGATTTGTAACCATCCTGTAACCTTTATATATAATATTAATATATATATATCAGGGACTTATCTTAAATTCCCCAAGGATCTATGGCAGGCAGGGGGGGGTAGGGTCAAAACTGGCTTTTTGTGGGGTTTTGAAGCTTGAGCTGCATCCCCGGCAAGCTGAGGTGCGGCCCCCGCCCCCCGGGAAGGGGCTTGAGGCGGGGCAAGACGGGCTTTTAGTGCATCGGGAAAAAAGCCCGAAGCACAGAAACAGCCCGATAATCCTTAAAAAACCTGTTTCCATTCCACCGGGAAGGGGATTGTGGAGCCTCCACTCTGGACTTTTGCCCTGGTTTGTTGTATATTGCCTTATGGCCAGAAAATCAGGTTAATCGTCCCCTGTTTGAGGGCTTGTGATAAAACGGAAGGGAAGGGATGCAAACAATAGGAAGTATTTTTCAGGTGTTGGATCAGAGCCTGCCTCTTGATTTTATTGTGCTGGGGTTGCTTATCTACATGCTGTTTAAAATGAATGGCCTGTCTTTCACAATGAATGGCATGTCCAAAGATATGAATGTCTTGTCTAAGGATGTAAGACGGATCGATCAAAAGCTGGATAATCATATAACAGACACAAACAAAAGATTGAGAAGTTGTCTGATCGGTTTGATAAGATGTCCGATCGCTTTGACAGTCAAAATGATCAGTTTGTGAGCTTGTATAAAATTCTTTAAAAAAATAACCTCCCTGGAGCTGGTTGTGAAGGGCCGGCAAGGCTGAGGCGGATGCATGGAGCTTCAGCCCCCTGGAGGATCATTCTCTCAAAGCTTTTTTTTTACTTATCCTTCAGATAATCAGGAGGCCAGTCTTCTCAGGCTTGGGTTCCTTACCAGCCTTCTTTTGCTCCTCCCACAAATCTTTAAAATCCCTGGCTCTGTCCGGGTTCCTTTCCTTAAAGAATTTGTAAAGATTATACCAATCCTCCCGCTCCTGCCAGTCGGCTATAACCCGCTCCTCAATCTCTCTCAGTCGCTGATTAAAGCCCACAGGCTTAGGTATGCCAAAAGCCTCAAAGATGCTGGGAATGGGCTGTTTGTGGCTGATTATTTCCCTCTCACGGGTCTTTTCCAGGTAAAGCTGCTTTCATCATCCTTCAGCCCCTTGATCCATAACAGGGTCTCAAAATCACTTTCCATTCCCTTCTTAAGCTTCCTAAAGCTAGTCTGAAACAAATCATTAAGCTTCATTCTTTTCTCAAGAGCATTCAGCTTATCAAGAACACCGGGGCTATCAATATCCAGGGAATAAGCTTTTCCAAGTCGTCTTTCAGTGCATTCAGTGCCTCAGCACTCACCTTCTGGTAGAAAATCATATCCCCAACACTCAGAGGTTTTTTGTGCTGCAAACTTCTCTTTGTCATAAGTGCGGTTTTATTAAGTTTTGATTCCATATTTACAGAATAGAGCAGGTTTTAAGGGGTTTTGCAAGGTATGTTGCCGGGACAATCCGTGACAGTCCGGCAAAGAATAAGGCTTAAATTACCCTGTATTCAGCCTTTTAAGTCCCCTGGTCTTCCTATTAGGCAGGGCTTTGAGAGAGGCTTCAGTACCCTGATTAAGGGCTTCTGGTGGGCAGTTTTATTCTCATTGAAACCTCCCCGGGTGTGGTGGGAGTTTTACCTCCCATGGTTTTATTGTTCCCTGGTAGTGTTCCAGTGTCTTTTTTTTTGGTTTAACCTGGCTGGAAACCCCGGGGCTTGGCCACCAAAAGGGGGGCATGAAGTGGGGGAAAATCAGGCTGGGGATCATACAAAGGGAGTGGGGAGGGAAGCCTTAACCGGGGCTGTTTTGAGGGGTTTTGAAAGTTTTAAAAAAAAATTTTTCAAGACAGCGTTTAAATGGAGTTTTGAATCCATTTTTTTGGAATAGAGCCGCTTTTAGGGGGTTTTGCAAAGATTTGAATCAGTAAAATCCAGTAAAATCCAGTAAAATCCAGAGGAATCCAGAGGAATCCAGCAAAGTCTTTTTTGGGTAAGGGGGGATGTAGGATCAGGTGTTTTTTGAGCTGTCTTTATTCTTTGCAATTAGAGCTTGTTTCTGGACCTCTTTGTGGAAAAGGTGTGTTTGTACTCACTGGCTCTGTTTGAGCTAACCTGGACCTTTTTGATGCAAATTCAGGGGTAGTCCTTTCCGGTGCTTTGAGAGTGTTGTCCTGTGTTTCTGGTGGCTGGCTTCCCGGGCTTTTAAACCCCTGAGCGGAGCTTTCTGTTTCTGGAAGGCAGTCCCTCCCCGGGGGTTTGAGCTTCTTTGTGGTCTTCCCCCGGGCTCTGAGCTGGATTATGTTCCTCTGTGCAGCCCGTGGAGGTGTGTTGGGGGAGTTTTCAAAAAGTCTTCAAAAAGTCCTTCATGATTTCAAAAAGTCCTCTGAAAGTGGGGTTTGCAATCTTCTGAAAGTGTGAAAGTGGTCTGAAAGTGAGTTTTGGTTTCAGTCTCTTTTCCTGGGAGGTGTGTTGGGCTGGGGGCAGGGAAGTCTCTCTTTTGCTTTCCCCCTGGAGGCCCTTCTCTGGGGGGTAGGAGCTGCCTGGGGGCTTGCCTGGGGAGTGGTGGTTTGTGTCTGTGTTTCCCCCCGACCGGGGCTTTTCAGGAGCCTGCCTGGCTGTCTGTGGCCGGAGCTTACTTGGTGACCACCGGGTTTCCCTCAAGTCCCCGGGGTTTTAGGGCGATAAGCCTTATGGTTATGTTCATAAGCTTGGCTCTGGAAAACCACCTTACAGGTTTTAATACCTGCCAGGGCCTGCTTTTTTTCTCACCATTCCAGGTTTTGTCTCTTTGGCTGAGAAGCTTGGCCGGGGAATAGCCCCAACATCTTCACCTTCTTTTTTTTAATCCCCGCTTTTCAGACCGATAAACTTCTTATGAAAGATTTATTTCTGAAGGTTTTGCGATTTTTTGGATTGTGTATTAAAAGTTTTTGGTGATAGTCATTATCGTTATTCCCCGTGAAAAATGATTAAAAGTGTTTCAGAGTGAGACACTGCAAGGCAGGGGGCAGGGGATCAGCTTGTTGAAAAATTGCACAAGCCTTGTGTTCTGAATGTAAGCTTTACAGGAAATGAATGATTTTGTTCCCGTCCTCTCAGTCTCTCAAATTCTTTTTTCTTTAATGTCTAAAGTTTATCCACCTTAAAATAAATTAAACCTTTAGGACCTTCGTCCCGATAAAAGATTAAGACTTTTAAAATAAAGGGAGGTAAAGCATGTTTCAAAAGGTTTCTTTTTTTCAAAAGTGTTTCAATATGAGACACAAACAGGACTTTTGAATTAAAAAATTGACTCATCTTGCCGATCAGTCAAACTGAATGAGAGACTTTAAAGCATGACAGAAAAGCCACAAACCACAGTAAGTATCAGCCGGGCAGACAAAAAGTTTTTGGCCGCTGCCCTGTTTTTACAGACCAGCATCTTGTGTCTGGCAATCTCAATCAGCGGGACTTGGCATAATAGCAGCTTGGATCATTCCATAAAACACCACTTAAAGATTAAGTCGACTTTAAATAAACTTGAGGGGGATGTTGAGCTGCACAAACAAAAAGAGAGGTACAAAGCTCAAGGTATTTCAACAGAGGATATTAAATAACAATAAAAACAATTTAAACAGGAGGTTTTAAATGAATTGTATAAAATCAAACAAGGGATTTTCTTTGGTGGAGATTCTGGTGGCTGTTTCCATTATTGGGATTATTTCAGCCATTGCAATCCCCGCTTTTCAGGACTACAGAGAGCAAGCTTCAAAAGTGGCTGGTGACACTTCCATTGGTAATGTTGGAAGAGCTTATCAAAACTGTATGGTCTTAAAACAATTTGGCAGTTGTGACTCTTTGTCGGACCTTGGGATAACTTGTCCAGATTGTACAAGTGATAATGACGGGACTGATCAGTTTTGTGCAC